>NZ_JAMYVX010000001.1:4242500-4245000 GCF_040324475.1 Mesorhizobium sp. C268A | reverse complement strand
TGCGGGGACAGGATTTGAACCTGTGACCTTCAGGTTATGAGCCTGACGAGCTACCGGGCTGCTCCACCCCGCGTCACCTCCAGGGCAAGCTCTTGCTTGCTCCGGACTCTCCAGGGCAAGCTCTTGCCTGCTCCGGATCTGAAGCAAGCGTTTGCTTGCTTATCTGGACGTAAGCCTGGGCCTATGAACAGGATGGCTTACAGATAGGTATATGGCTGACCAAATGAAAGGGCCGCTTGCGCGGCCCGTGATCCCTTGGCGGGCCTTTTCGTAGAGAGAAGATTCAGTTTCATCCGGTTTGCGGATGAGAGTTCAACGTGCGTTTTGCAGACCTGGCAGCGACCTACTCTCCCGCGTCTTGAGACGAAGTACCATCAGCGCTGGAGCGTTTCACGGCCGAGTTCGGAATGGGATCGGGTGCAGCCGCTCCGCCATAACCACCAGGTCGGCAAAACGCACGTTATATCGAGAAGCTGTTTTTTCGTGCCAAGGCGACGTTTGTGTCTAGCTAACGGACAAAGTCCGCAAGCGCGACTGCGCGTCGCCGGTTTTCCGGCGCCCTCGCGGAGCATAGGCCCTGTTAAGGGCCGCTCATGCGTGAGCGCTGGTCAGATCATCGTGTTCACGATGAGCATAAGGAATGAGAACGATCAAGCCGATCGAACTATTAGTACCGGTAAGCTTCAAGCGTTGCCGCTCTTCCACACCCGGCCTATCAACGTGGTCGTCTTCCACGGTTCTCAGGGAATACTCGTTTTAAGGTGGGTTTCCCGCTTAGATGCCTTCAGCGGTTATCCCGTCCGGATATAGCTACCCTGCTATGCGGCTGGCGCCACAACAGGTCCACCAGAGATCCGTCCATCCCGGTCCTCTCGTACTAGGGACAGATCCTTTCAATATTCCTACACCCACGGCAGATAGGGACCGAACTGTCTCACGACGTTCTGAACCCAACTCACGTACCGCTTTAAATGGCGAACAGCCATACCCTTGGGACCTGCTCCAGCCCCAGGATGCGATGAGTCGACATCGAGGTGCCAAACAACCCCGTCGATATGGACTCTTGGGGGTCATCAGCCTGTTATCCCCGGCGTACCTTTTATCCGTTGAGCGATGGCCCTTCCACGCGGGACCACCGGATCACTATGACCGACTTTCGTCTCTGCTCGACTTGTCAGTCTCGCAGTCAGGCAGGCTTATGCCATTGCACTCAGCGAACGATTTCCGACCGTTCTGAGCCCACCATCGCGCGCCTCCGTTACTCTTTAGGAGGCGACCGCCCCAGTCAAACTACCCACCATACATTGTCCCGGACCCGGATAACGGGCCGCGGTTAGACATCCATAGTAATAAGGGTGGTATTTCAAGGGTGGCTCCACCTGAGCTGGCGCCCAGGCTTCAAAGCCTACCACCTATCCTACACATGCCACTACGAATGCCAATGTAAAGCTATAGTAAAGGTGCACGGGGTCTTTCCGTCTAACCGCAGGAACCCCGCATCTTCACGGGGAATTCAATTTCACTGAGTCTATGCTGGAGACAGCGGGGAAGTCGTTACGCCATTCGTGCAGGTCGGAACTTACCCGACAAGGAATTTCGCTACCTTAGGACCGTTATAGTTACGGCCGCCGTTTACTGGGGCTTCGATTCAGAGCTTGCACCCCTCCTCTTAACCTTCCAGCACCGGGCAGGCGTCAGACCCTATACGTCGTCTTGCGACTTCGCAGAGCCCTGTGTTTTTGATAAACAGTCGCTACCCCCTGGTCTGTGCCACCCTCCTCTACTTGCGTAGAAAAGGGTCACGCTTCTTCCGAAGTTACGCGTGCAATTTGCCGAGTTCCTTCAGCATAGTTCTCTCAAGCGCCTTGGTATACTCTACCTGACCACCAGTGTCGGTTTCGGGTACGGTTTATAAGGAGGAGCTATTTCCTGGAACCGCTCCGCTGCCCGTTCAATCCGATAAGATTGGACAACTTGTGCGATCCGTCACTACCTCCAAGCCCACGAATATTAACGTGGTTCCCATCGACTACGCGTTTCCGCCTCGTCTTAGGGGCCGGCTAACCCTGCTCAGATTAGCTTTAAGCAGGAACCCTTGGTCTTTCGGCGGGGGAGTCTCTCACTCCCCTTACGTTACTCATGTCAGCATTCGCACTTCTGATACCTCCACCACCCCTCACGGGTATGGCTTCGTCAGCTTACAGAACGCTCCGCTACCGCTTGGCCCTTGCGGACCAAACCCTAAGCTTCGGTGTATGGCTTTAGCCCCGTTACATTTTCGGCGCAAAGACCCTTATTTAGACCAGTGAGCTGTTACGCTTTCTTTAAATGATGGCTGCTTCTAAGCCAACATCCTGGTTGTTTTGGGATCCTCACATCCTTTCCCACTTAGCCATAACTTGGGGACCTTAGCTGTAGGTCAGGGTTGTTTCCCTTTTCACGACGGACGTTAGCACCCGCCGTGTGTCTGCCGACTAGTACTCCCAGGTATTCGGAGTTT